>NZ_CP142397.1 GCF_035934735.1 Sedimentibacter sp. MB31-C6 | reverse complement strand
TTAATACCCTTTCATTAAATTAAATATTTATTCTAATTATAATAATAAATACATTAATAATTCAGTAAATATTATAGCATGCAAACTTATAAATATCAAATATTAATTTTATATAAAGGAATTATTAAAATTCATTTATTTATATTTATAAGTTTAGCGTTAATGAATTACTCATAATTTGAATCTATTATTTTAATTTTTTTCTGTGTATCTTCAAGCTTATTTATACAAAAAGAGTAAGCATTCATGCCTCTTTCATAATTATTTAATAATTCATCTATAGAAATTTTATCCGTATCTTCAAATTTTTGTATTATATCCTTTAAATCTGATAATGCGCTTTCAAAATCTTCATAATTTTTTTTCATAATCCACCTCATCTATATTCAAAGTTTCTGCTTTAACAATAAAATCTTTGAATCTAATAGTTAGTAAATCTTGTTTTTTAATTTGATTAATATTTTTAATTATATTCCCTTCTAAATCAGATACAATTGCAAAGCCTTTATAAAGTTGATTGTTATAATTGTTACTCTGTAGTTTTTCGTACATTATTTGCAATTGATACATTAAGTCACATAATTTTTTTTGTGTATTATTTATGATTAATGCCTTATAATTTTCTAAATTACTTTTTTGTTTAAAAATATTTTCTATAGGAAGATAACTTTTCAAAATATATCTAGAAGTTTTCAATTCAGATTCTTTTAATGATAGATAGTTAGATGTACTTTGTTTTAAGTTGAATAGTAAGGCTTTTAGAGTATCTTGTATATCTTTATAACCAATAATTATTTTTTCAGCCGCTGCTGTAGGAGTATGACAATATACATCAGCTACATAATCAGTTAATGTCCTATCTGTTTCATGTCCGATACCTGTTACTATTGGAACAATTGATTTGTAAACTTCTTCTGCTATATCTAAGTCATTAAATACATTTAAATCTTCAAAACTTCCACCACCTCTGGAAATTAGTATTACATCTGAACCATTATTATTGAAATATTTTATTCCATTAATTATATTTTCTTTTGCTTTATTTCCCTGCACAAGAACATTATATATTACAACTTCAAAGTTTCCTTTGACACTTTCAAAAGTTTTTAAAATATCTTTTATGGCAGCTCCTGATTTTGAAGTAATAATGCCAATATTGGATGGAAACAAAGGTAATTTTTTATCTTTGTCAAACATCCCTTTAGCTTTCATTTTTTCGTGAAGAACTTCTAAATCTTGAAGTATCTTACCTATTCCAATTCGTTCAACTTTTCTAACATTTAATTGATAAGTACCCTTTGCTTCGTAAACAGAAAGTTCACCTTCTGCTATAACTTTGTCCCCATTTTTTGATATTGTATCTTGATAAAATGCAACACAATTAATACAAGACTTTTCATCACATAAAGAATAATAAGTATATCCTGTTTTACTAATTCTAATGTTAGATATTTCACCTTCAATTCGAAGATTGTTTAGAATTGAATTGCTCATTATATATTTTTTTATAAATTGGTTAAGTACGGATACTTTAATTGGTTTTAGTTTCATTATACCACCTGTCTATAATTGGTAAATAAGCAATTCCAACTGCGTTATCTGAAGAATAAATCTTTGTTGGAAGTATAATACCAAATTTTCGATTTAATTCTTTCATAATAGTATTTCTGATAATATCATTAGATGCAACTCCACCAGTTATTATGATTGTATCGAAATTATAATTGAGTTCAATTTTTTTTATTATGTAAATTATACATGTAGCTATATATTCAAATAAAGATGAAATTATAGTTTCTTTATTGTATTTATTTAAATTATATAAATTTTTATAATAGTTTTCCATTCCAGATAAATTAATAAAGGTATTTCCGCTAATGGAAGGTAGTTTGATTTTTTCTATATCAACATTTTCTTTCATATAGTTTTCCATATATTTGCCACATGGAAATGGAAATTTTAGATAAGTTCCTATTCTGTCTATTAATTGGCCAAATGTTATATCTTTACTTCCACCTATTATTTTAGTTGAATAACCTTTAAATATTTTTTCTATAGATAAAAATTCAGTTGTTCCTCCTGATATATGTATTGCTAGAGTATTATTTTTTATATTTTTGTAATGATTAATTACTGAAGCGCCAATATGATTTTCTTGATGTGAGTATTCAATATAATTACAGTTTAAAGTTTTGGCAATTACTTTTCCATAGTTTTGTCCAACAGTAAAAACCGGCATATATGAACCTTCAACATTTCTAGGTTTTGAGCTTACTGCGATAGTTTTTACATTTTGAAGGTTATGTTGTGTTTTCTGAATGAGTTCTTGAAAGTTTTTTAGATGCTGAAAAACTGCATCTTGTTGCCTTAATCCCCTTTGTCCTGGGGAAACAGACAAGATTTTTCTCATATCTGTTTCTATTGTACCTTTTATGGAATCTATTAAAGCTATTGATGTAGTGTATGCACTTGTATCAATGCCCATTATATAGTCTGACATTACTAGACTTTCCTCACTATAGATCCTAATAAACCATTTATAAATTTATGAGAATCGTCTTTTGAATATTTTTTGCTTATTTCCACAGCTTCATTTATCGATACACTTTCTGGTATTGATTTATTATATAAAATTTCAGAAAGGGATATACGGAGAACAGCTAAATCAACTTTTGCTATTCTAGTTATTTTCCAATCTTTTGAATTTTCTTCAATGTATTGGTCAATTTTTTCTAAGTTATCAATCATATCACCAATAGTTTTTTCAAGATATTCAATATCTATATTAGTCAATTCAAAGTGTTGAACATATTGATTTATACCCATTTTGTCATAGTTTTTATTTATATCCATAGAGTAAGCAATTTTGACAGCTTCTTCTCTTGTTTCTTTTCGTTTCATATTTCCTCCATAAAAGATGCTATTTTCCCTTAAATAAATTATAGATTGACAAAATAAAATTGTCAATCTATATTACCATTTCTTTTAATCTGTTATTATCTCAGTTTCAGGTAATTCTTTTTGTTTTTCCTTTTCTTGTACTATGTTAAGCACATGAACATTTACGCTAGCAACAGTTAAATCCGTCATGGTTTCTATTTCTTGTTTAACTTTCATTTGTACGTTTTTAGCAACCTCATTTATTTTATTTCCGTATTCAACGTTGATGAAGATATCTAAAACAACAGTATTTTCATTTATTTCTACTTTTATACCCTTAGAGTAAGTATTTTTGGAAAAAAGGCCAGTAATTCCTTCTGTAACTCCTGTACGAGTTGTACTGACACCTTTTACTTCACTTGTTGCTATACCAGCGATTATTATGACAACGTCATCTGATATTTTTACCTGTCCGTATTCAAAAGTCTCATTGTTTTCCATATTAGCACCTCCATAAATAATTATATCAGAAGATGTAAAATTTTACAATTCAATATTATCAAATTTTACAATTTTAATTTGTTCAGTTTCGTAGTTTGTTTCAGATACAATTATATCAAGAATTTTAGTAACATCAGCTTGCTCTAGTGTATCATTTGTAATTACTTTAACCATATTATCGTCAACAATTGCAACTGATTCGTTGTAGCCTTTGCTTTGAAGCATTAATTCAATATCTTGTTCTGTTTCAATGAAGTTATTTTTATTTAAAAGTAAATTTTCAAATTGCTGTTTAGTATCATCTGATATAAGGCTGTTACTTATATTTCCTTCTAAATGATCAATTACTTCCATATTGCTTTTTTCTTTATTAAGCTTGAAATTATTAAAACTTATATTCAACGTATTAGAGCTAGCTTCTTCAGTTGGTGTTGTTGATGCTGTTATGCTTTCAATATCAGTTATATCGGTTATGTCTCCTAGAATTTCATAATCTGTTTCAGTTTCACCTTCTACTATTATCGCATTACTTTTTTCTTCATTATTCTCAGAAATTGTTTCATCAATTATTTGTGCATATTCATTTTCATCAAATGTATTTGCTGGCTCCATTGTCATATTTACATAACCTATAATAAATATTATAGCCAAAGATGTTAAAAATACTAATGTTTCTTTTTTCATAATCATTTAATTATCCCCCTAAATCTAATATACTACTTCAATATCATTGACATTTATATCAAATAAAGTTTTTATTGAATTCATTAAAATTGTATAAATATCCTTATTTCCATCATAATCTACTACCACAAGAACACCTGAAATTTCTGGATATTGGTAATATTTTTCAACAACCTGATTATTGTTCCCTATAACAACCTGGTTTTGCTTAGTTTCTCTGTTCACCTCTCTTTTCATACCTTCACTTCCTATTTCGTTATTAGTTTCTAAACTTGTGTTTTCATCATAAATTGGTTCCATTTCAGGAGTTTTTTTTGTGTAAAGCATAACATCTACACTTTTAATACCTTCTATTTTTCCTAATATTTCTTCCATTCTCTTTTCCATAGCGTACACATAACTATCGGTAGTGATTTTATTATTATCAGAGCTATTAAATGCAGATGCATTTTCGGAGGTATTACTACTAATCAAATTTGTAGTATTAAACTTTAATATCAAGGATATAATCACTAATAATATAAAAATGTTAACTGCATAAACTAATTTTTTATTTTCTTTGAAGATATTAAAAATGGTGTTTAACATAGACATAAAGCTTCCTATCCTTTCCTACTTTTTCATCAGTCGATTTCAATATTTTCAGTATTGATATTAAAAATTTCTGCTATTACTTTTTTAAATTGAGAAGATTCTTCTATATTTAAGAATTTGTTTAGTGTTATAACAGCTTTTATATCCATATCCTCTGTAAAGTTAAGGGTTATATCTTTAATCACTTCCTCTCCGTCAAAAGTATTATTGTTTATCTTATCAATAAATTCTTTATCCACATTTTCAATGTTAATTTCTCTTTGATATGAATAGGAAGAAACGGGAACATCTTGAAGTAAATCTTCAAAAACAATGCTTCCATTAAAAAATATATTATTGATAATATAAACTATAATAAAAATTTTTATTATTAATCTACAAAATTTTTGAGTTTTCCCTTCCGGAAATATTAACATTATTATGTTGAACATCATTACTAAAATTAATATATTTACTATTATATTTTTCATAGGCTATCCAAAAATATTATTCATAAAGTTTAATAAAACAGAGTAGTATACAGTTGTTATTACAATTGGTGTAATCAAGCAAATTAAATATATGAAAAATATATCAGCCATTTCATAAATGAGCTTGGATATATTATCATTAAAAGGTTCAACAATTACTGCTGTAGATTTATACATAATTAAAACTAATATCATTTTAATTAGTGATCCTCCGAAAGCAGAAATAATAAATATAATGACTATTATTCCTAAAACATCCTTAATCATCAGTAAACTTTTAAGGAAAACTCCAAAAAAACTAGTAACTGCGTTTCCAACAACAGGAATTGATGAAGGAGATAAAGCTTTTATAGAACTTATAAAAATATTATCTGTTTTATATAATATATATCCTTGTACAGAAAAATTTATGACTACAATAATAATATAACCTGACAAAATTAATAATGTTCCCTTTTTTAAAAATTTGTAAAGCAACTTTGCATTAATTAATTTACTTGAATTATTAATTAAAATAATTGAAATCATAATCAGCGTTATAATATCTGTAAAGCTATATATAAATTGAGTTGTTATACCAATTATATAATTCAAATATGTTTGAAAAAATTGCAATATACTTAACTTGCCGAAGGTAAGCATCGCTGCTAAAAATATAGCATTAATATCCTCTGTTATAGTTTTAAATCTGGCAAAATCATTATTAAGCATATTTTTAAGCGATAATACATCCTTAAGTATTATTGTAAATATTACTATAACTGAAAAAAACACAACTTTAATTATTTCATCAGGAAAACCATTAGGGTATGTAGGGAATGGTTTGTCTAATACTATACCACTAATTTCCCAATGACCCGTAGTTGTATCCTTTCCATTTGATTTCTCATTACATCTGCCAACTGTTGCGTCAAATTCATCAGCTTTTTTTATTTCTTTTAGACCTTCGATATTTAAAAGCCCTAATTTTTCTAAATTAGGTAAAGCAAAACCGTCTATATTTTTATAAATATTTTTTACTGTATTGCTACCGATATCACCATATTGGGCAGCATCTGGCAATTCTCCTATACCGACACTGTCTAAAACTATTAAAATTACTCTTTTTATCATTTGTCTACTCCTTATCTATGTTTTATCTATGCTCTTGGAAATGTTCTTTCAAAAACTTCAAGTGATTTATATTCTATGTTTTGCATATAATTCTGTGTTGCCCCTAAACTTGTTAAACCAAGTAGATCTTGTACAGTGCAAAGATCTGCTCCGTGGGAAATCAAATGAACGGCAAAAGAATTTCTCAATACTTGTGGAGATAATTCTTTATTCAAATCCATTTGCTTTTCATAAAATTTCAGTGTTTTCCAAATTCCTTGACGAGAAATAGAACCTCCATATATATTAATAAATAAGAAATCATTATCTTCTTTACATTTATTATTTCTAAAATTGTTTATGTAATTAATAATGGCTTTCTTTGAATATTTGCTTAATGGAAGTATACGTTCTTTAGCACCTTTTATAGTAATTATTCCTGCATTTAAATTTACATCTTTAGTATTGATGTTTATTAATTCTGTAACTTTAATACCTGATGAATACAAAAGTTCCAATATAGCATTGTCTCTACTTCCTTTAAAAGTGTTTATATCTGGTAGATTCATCAAAATGTTTATTTCATTCTCGGACAAAATAGATGGTATTTTCTTAACTTGTTTAGGGCTATGTATACTCATAGCAGGATTTTCAATAATAATTTTCTCCATCTTTAAATAATTAAAAAAATTTTTCAATGCAGAAATTGTTCTTGCAATAGTTGATGAGCTTTTACCTTGTTTCTGTAAATCAACAAGGTAAGTTAATATTTGTGCTTTTTTTGTATTAATAATTTCGATATAATAATTATTTTCTAAATAGTTGTTAAAACTTTTCAGATCATAGATATATGAACTCACAGTATTCACGCTTAAATTCTTAGAATTTAGATATCTTTTGTAAATTTCAATATAATTATTCATTATCTCACCAACAATCTACTTAATAATAAAATAAAATAACTGTAACTAAAACTATATGCAATAATAATCCCTATATATATAAATGATAATTTAATGTAACTAGATATAATTATATCAAATTTATGTGAAATAGTCTCTACATTTTTTGTTTTTTTTGTATATTTTGATACAGAGCTTGAAATATATGTAAAATAAAAAAGAAGTGGGAAGAAAATAAAATAGTCAGTAAATATAAATATGAAGTAGACTTTATTAAATTGCATAGCTCTAATCATATATATAACTGATAATCCGTAGTAAATTGAAATTAGTCCAAATAAACCATTAATAATATTACTTTTTCCAATACAAGTAAGTAGAATAATAGATATAAAATAAATTAAATTTTTTTTCAAAGTTTTTAGAAATATTTCTGTTAACGTCATTTTACTTATGCTTAAATAATTAATACTTGCAAAATTATCATGCTCTGTTACAAGAAAAATTAATGCAGAAAGCATAAGTGCTATTACAAAAATAACAACAAGAGTTAATAATCTTTTTTTTTCTGAGAAAATTAACTTCTTTAATGTTCTATTCATAAAAAAAACCTCCTGAAAGCTTTACTTAATAATATGCTTGTACAGGAGATTTAATTCGTACTATCATGAATTTAACCAATATAATAATCCTAATAAAGTCTTGCTATCAGTAATACTATTGGTCTCTAACATTTTCCTTGCTTCTTCTTTACTAAATGTTGATATTTCAATAAATTCATCTTCATCAAATTTAGTTGATACATATGTTAAATCCTCTGCCATGTACAAATGAACTTTTTCATTTGAAAACCCAGGTGAAGAATAAAATTCAAAGACTTTTGTAATTTTTTTAGCTTCAAAACCTGTTTCTTCCCTCAGTTCTCGTGCTGCACATTCCTCTGGTTCTTCTGCTAAGTTGATTATGCCTGCCGGCAATTCATATAAAAAGTCTTCTACAGCTTTTCTATATTGTCGAACTAAAATTATCTCATTCTTTTCAGTTAATGCAATTATAGCAGAGGCTCCCTTATGTTCAACTATTTCTCTTTTTGCATATTTTTGATTTTCTAGTTCAACTGTATCAATTCTTAAGTTAAGTATTTTTCCTTCAAAAATTTTTTCGCTTTTTACAGTTATTTCTTTATTCAAAATTGCCTCCTATCCATATGCAATTCCATTTAATTTTATTCAATAGTTTAATAGTATCTGCTTAATTGTAATAATAATAAATGTTTTTGTCAAGTTATTTAACAAATTGATTATTTTTAAAAACTCCTTGTTTTATAGTCAAAACAAGGAGTATGCATATAATTTTATTTATTAGAATTTAAGATACCTTTTGTTCTAATCTAAGTTTATCAGCTATCATTGCTATAAACTCTGAATTAGTTGGTTTACCTTTATTGTTGTGAATTGTATATCCAAATATGTTGTTAATAGTTTCAATTTTACCTCTAGTCCAAGCAACTTCTATAGCATGGCGAATTGCTCTTTCAACTCTACTAGATGTTGTATTATATTCTTTAGCAATCATAGGATATAATTCCTTTGTTATGGCACCTAATAAATCAATATTATTAACTACATCAAGGATAGATGTTCTCAGGTACTGATAACCTTTAATGTGAGCTGGAACTCCAACTTCATGCAAAATTTCAGTTATTTTAACTTCTAAACTAACTTCTGCACTAACTTTTTCCTTATATGCTATTTCTTGATTTTTACTTTGAACTCTCGATGTTTCAAATTCAGATATCTGAATCAATCTTTCTGCGAATGATTCAAAATTAAATGGTTTTACTATATAATAATCTACTCCCATATTAATTGCTCTTTGTGTAACCTTATCATGTCCAACAGCTGATAAAACTATTACTTTCGGATATTTTTTCAATTCCTTTTTGTGTAGTTTTTCTAACACCCCCAATCCATCTAGATGAGGCATTATAATGTCTAATATTAATATATCTGGCTCATATTCCTCTACAGCCTCAATGGCTTTTATTCCGTCTTCTGCCATTTCTACAACATCAAACATATTTTTGCTCATCAAGAAATCCTTTAAAATAAGTCTAAACTCTTTATTGTCGTCCGCAATTACAACATTAACCTTTTTTATCATTTTTTCCCCCTAATAATAAATTAATTGCTCACTTATATTATACGCTTAAAATATAAAAAACCCTTTTTTTTTCTAAAAATAATTTAAATCCTTTAAAAAATTCTATTATAATAGTATTTTTTCTAAATAAAAACTATTTTTAACTTCCTTTATAAATAATATATTATTGCTATACAAAAATATACGGATATTTGAAGAAAACTGCGTTTTTTTATATTTCAAGCTTTTCATTACTATTAAATTCATTAAAAATCCACTCTATATATATACCATATCCCTTTGTAGGATCATTCATAAAAACATGTGTAACAGCTCCAACAATTTTATTATTTTGAACCACAGGACAACCACTCATTCCTTGAATTATACCATTAGTTAACCCTAAGAGTTCATCATCTACTATTTTTATCACAAAACTTTTTTCATCAGGTTTATTTTGATAAAATATTTTAGTAACTTCTATATTATATATTTTAGTTTCATTATTAACGCAGGAATATATTTCTGCTGGACCTAAAGTCATTTCCTCTTTTGATCCAACTTCAATTAAGTCATTTTTAAAATAATTCATACCATTTTTATTAATATTTCCATAAACACCAAAATTTGTGTTATTTTCTACGGTTCCAAGACTTTTTTCGTCTCTTAATATATAACCAATAATTTCACCCGGTTCACCTTTTTTGCCTAACTTTATACTTGTTATATTTGCTTTTGAAATTACTCCTGTTTTTATGTCTATTAATTTACCTGTATCTGCATCAGCTATTCCATGTCCAATTGCACTAAATCTACCTGTTTCAGGATCTACAAATGTTACCGTACCAATTCCTGCAATATCATCTCTGGCCCAAAATCCAAACTTTATTTCATTGCTTTTATATATTTGCACAGGTGTAATATTACAATTGTATATTTTACCCTCTCTTTCATATGTTATTGAATAATCTTTAATTCCTTTACTTTCAGTATATTTTATAATATCTTCTGCATCTTCAAATCTAATAGAATCAATACTTAAAATCTTATCTCCAATTTGCATACCAGCCAATTTTGCTGGTGAAGTAGAAACTTTATCAGTATTTACTATATCAGCTAATCCTACCACTAAAATACCTTCTGTTTTTAATTCAACACCTATAGTTTGACCACCTGGAATTATATATTTTGCTTCAGCTTCAACAACCAAATCATTATTTTTAGTTAGAAATTTATATGGATTGGTTTTTAAATCATAACCAAAAAAAACAGCTATAAATAATACTGTAATAAAAAAAATAAAGAATAAAACTCTTTTAGCGTGTTTCATCTAATTCTCCTTCAAGTTTTATTCTTAACTTCTCCATATGACACTTGTTTTATACATATAAATCTTTTGTGAATTTTTATATTTTACAAGTGTTTTTAATATATTTTTACATATTGTCGCTAATCTCAATTAATTCCTTCGCATTGCTTAAAGATTTTTCAGTTACCTTCATGCCGCTTAACAATCGTGCAATTTCATATATTTTATCTTTATTATAAATTCTTTTCACAGTGCTGAAAGTGTTATTTTCAGAAATGCCTTTTTCAATTAGAAAATGCTTTTTTGCTATTGATGCTATTTGAGGTGAATGAGTTACACAAATTACTTGATGATTTTTTGATATGTAATTCATCTTTATGCCCGCCATTTGAGCTGTTTTACCACTTATTCCAGCATCTATTTCATCAAAAACCATAGTTTGACTATTATCGGTTTCACAGCTTATTTTTTTAAAAGCTAACATAATTCTAGATGCTTCTCCACCTGATACTACCTTTTGTACTGAATTTAAATCACTACCAATATTGGTTGATATCAAAAATTCTACTGAATCTATTCCATCAGGTGAAAAATCTGGTTTTTTAATTATATTAACTTTAAATTTAATATTTTTCATATTTAAATCATGTAGCTCTTTTAGCAAATTTTTTTCCAAAATAATTGCGGCATCTTTTCTTTTATTAGAAATTTTATCTGCACATGTTTTTATTGATTTAAATAATTGTTCTTTTTCTATATTTAATTCATTTAAATTTTTTTCAGCATCTTTAATTATATTTAGTTCTTTTTCTACAGAATTTCTATATTCTAAAATTTTTTCTAAATTAAATCCATATTTTCTTTTAAGTCTATTAATAAGAGAAATTCTGTTTTCTATAGTTAATAGACGTTCATCATCTACATCAAGACCTTCAGAATAATTTCGTATATCGTATATTAATGATTGTAACTCTTCTATTAAAAGTTCCAATCTTGGGAATAAGTCATGTAATCCATCATCAAAATTTTTGACTTTATTTAAAATACTGTATACTTTGTTTAAGCTGTTAACAGATGAATTACTATCCGAACTTAAAATATTATAAACTTCGTATAGAGAAGTTTTAATTTCTTGTACATTCGAAAGTTTTTTAATTTCATTAAGTAATTTTTCTTCTTCAAACTGCTGTATATTTGCATCATCAATTTCATTTAATTCATATTGAAGTTGCTCTATTTTTATATCTTTATTGATTAGTTTTTCTTGAATATATTTTATTTCTTCACATTTTTTATTATAACTTTTATACAAGTATTTATACTTATCATTAAGTGGACTTAAATCCCTATCTATTAAGCTATCTAACATTTTAATATGATTTTCTTTTTTAAATAAACTTTCATTGTCAAATTGACCATATATGTCAATTAAATAGCTGCCAATTTCTTTTATTGTATTTAATGGAACAGTTCTTCCATTTATTTTATTAATGCTTTTCCCATTATCCATTATTTCTCTAGAAATTATTAAAAAGTCATTATCATCAATTTCTATATTTATCAAATCTAAAAAATTTTCAAGGTTTTTATTTTGTGAAATATCAAAAATAGCCTCTAATAGCGAGCTTTTTTTTCCTTTTCTAATAAAATCTTTTGATGCTCTCTCTCCTAATATAAGAGACAGTGCTTCAATTAAAATAGATTTTCCAGAACCAGTTTCTCCAGTAAAAACATTAAATCCATTTTCAAAATCAATGGACTCTTTTTCAAATACAGCAAAATTGCTAATATTTAATTTAAGCAGCATATTATCACCATTATCTTATATTCTTCTTAAATTCCTGTAATACATATTCTACATCACTTACTTGTTTAATAGCAACAAAAACAGTATCATCACCTGCTAAAGTTCCTACTATTTCATCAATACCCATATAATCAATTGCAGATGCACATATTTGTGCAGCTCCTGGTATTGTTTTAATAATTATTAAATTAACGGCCGAATCAATATTTACAACAGAATTTTCAAATATTTTATTTAATCTGTCAGTAATTCCTTCTTGGCTTTGTCCAATTGTTGCATATTTGTATTTTCCACTTTTAGACATTACTTTAACTAATCTGAGTTCTTTTATATCTCTTGAAATAGTTGCTTGAGTAACATCAATGCCTAAGGATTTTAATCCATCAGCTAATTCTTCCTGTGTTTCCACTTCTTTTTTTGATATCAGTTCTAAAATTTTAGATTGTCTCGTGTACTTTTTTATTAGTCACCTCTTATATTTATAATAAATCAAAAGCTTCATTAATTAAGCTTCTAAAATTAAAATTTGAATTAGTTTTTGATATTTTTTTTAAATAAGCTAAATATTCAATATTTCCATTACCGCCTTTTATAGGTGAAAAGGTTATATTATTTATATATAAACCGTTATCTTTACAATATTCGTTAAAATTATTAAGAACAACTAAATGTATTTTTTTATCTTTTACTACTCCATTTTTTCCAACATTACCTTTGCCTGCTTCAAATTGTGGTTTAATTAAAACAATAATATCTGTGTTTATATGACTAATTTCGACAATTTTAGGTAAAATAAGCTTTAAAGATATAAAGGAAACGTCTACAGCTATTATATCGACATATTCTTTAAATAATTTAATGTCAATATACCTAAAATTAATACCTTCTAAATTTATTACTTTTTGGTTATTTCTTAGTTTTTCATGTAGCTGGTCATGGCCAACGTCTATTGAATAAACTTTTAAAGCTCCCTTTTTCAATAGAATATCTGTAAATCCACCTGTTGAGGCACCAACATCAACAGAAATTTTGTCAGTTACATTTATACTAAATACATCCAACGCTTTTTCTAGTTTAGAAGCACCTCTACCTACATAATTATCTGTATTTTTTATATATATTGTAGAATTTTCATCTATTTTTAATGAGGGTTTAGTTATTAAATTATTATTAACATAAACCATTTTATTCGAAATTAATTTTTTTGCCTTTTCTCTGCTTTCTGCAAGTCCCGTTATAAATAGGTATACGTCTAGCCTATTTTTTTCCAT